>NZ_JAAIUN010000123.1:0-331 GCF_013317245.1 Blautia sp. MSK.20.85 | reverse complement strand
TGAGAAGCATTGTAATGGAGAAGAAACGAATAGAAAAAGCAGGAAAGATAACGTATGAATATCGATATTTTATAAGCAGTTTAAAAACGGATATCAACGAAGTCAGCCGAGCGGTGCGAGGTCATTGGAGTATAGAAAGTATGCATTGGCATTTGGATGTAACATTTCGGGAGGATGCAAATACGACAATCGATAAAATGGCGGCACAAAATTTGAACATTATAAGAAAATGGAGCCTGAGTATTTTGAAACCAGCAGAACTATCAAGACATAAGTTGTCAATGAGAAAGAAAAGGTTCGTAGTAAGTTTGCGTCCAATTAAGTATTTAGA
>NZ_JAAIUN010000030.1:0-44178 GCF_013317245.1 Blautia sp. MSK.20.85 | reverse complement strand
TAATAATTCCTGCATAAATAACACCCCTTTTTCTTTTATTTTACTAGAAAAGGGGTGTGTTCACAATTTATTTACTCATGCGTTTGTCGTGATTAATTTACGGTTACTTTACATTTCACAGTTTTGGTTCCGGATTTCACGGTGATCACTGCAGTTCCTTTTGCTTTTGCGGTGATCTTGCCGTTGGAAGCTACAACTGCTACGGATGTTTTGCTGGATGTATAAGTTACTTTTTCCTGGCTTGTTACCGGAGCGAGAACTGGCTGTAATACCCTGCTCTGGCCTTTCTTTAAAGTTACTCCTGCCGGGATTCCGGAGATTTTTGTTGTTTTTACAGTTGTCGGCTGAACAGTAACTTTCACTGTTTTCTTAAGACCACTCTTTAATGTGATCGTGATCGTTGCAGTTCCCTTCAATGCACCGGCTGTAACTGTGCTGGTTCCATTCGTTTTTCCGGATACTGTGACAACCTTTGTATTACTGGATTTCCAGGAAACGATGGAGTCACCGCTTTTCAGGCCGGAAACTTTCAGCACTGTCGTTTTCTGTTTTGTCTTTAAGAGAAGTGAAGTTACGGAAGTTTTCATATATGGTGTTAATTTCTTTCCATAATCTCTGGTCTCTGTTTTCTGACAGGTATCGCAGATACGTGTCTGAACTTCCGGTTTGAATACTGTTGCTGCTGTTTTTGTAGTCCATGCTGTAAAGCTGTGGCCAATTGCAGGAATTTCTTTCTGCTCGCCAAGGATCTTTTTGCAGACACTGCAGTACGGAATTTCCATTCCTTCTTTTTCACAGGTAGCTGCTTTTATCACAAGCATTGTTTCTGTATGACCCAATGCCGGAATCTCCTGCTGCTCTTTCAGAGTTTTTCCGCAGGCTGTACAATGGCTTCCTTCCGTTTTTCCTGGTGTTTCACAGGTTGGCTCTACTGCCTTATCTGTAACCGCTTCTTTATGACCGGTTGCCGGAACTTCTTTCTGTTCCTTCAGTATTTTACCGCAGATAAAACAATGACTTCCTGCCGTTTTTCCTGCCTCCTCGCAGGTCGCTGCTACTGCCGGATCAATGGTTTCTGTATGGCCAAGAGCCGGAATTTCTTTCTGCTCTTTCAGTACTTTGCCGCAGACGGAACAATGACTTCCTTCCGTTTTTCCTGGTGTTTCACAGGTGGCGGCTGTTGCCTCATCGGTTACTTCTTCTGTGTGTCCGGTTGGCGCAATTTTTTCCTGTTCTTTCAGTACTTTGCCGCAGGTCTGGCAATGGCTGCCTTCGGTCTTTCCGGATTCTTCGCAGGTTGGAGCTACGGCTTTATCGATCACTGCTTTATGATCTGTTACCGGAAGCTCTTTATGGCTGTTCAGAATTTTGTGGCAGGTGCTGCAGTATACCAGGGCATTTCCCGGTTCCTGACAGGTCGCTGCTTTGGTTACCATTTCCGCTTCTTTGTGTCCCTGTGCCGGAATTTCCTTCTGGGCTTTCAGGATCTTATCGCAGATCTTACAATGACTTCCCTCAGTTTTTCCTGCTGTTTCACAGGTGGCTTCTATGGCCTTATCAATGACTTCTTTATGTCCAAGAGATGGCGTTTCTTTCTGAACTCTCAGTACTTTACCGCAGACTGCACAATGGCTTCCTTCGGTTTTTCCTGATTCTTCACAGGTTGCTGCTACTGCCTCATCGGTTACTTCCTGATGCTCGATCATCGGAAGTTTTTCTGTTCTGGTTTTCTCGCAGTTTGTACAGGTGTAGCTCTGCTCACCTTCTTCGGTACAGGTTGCTTCTTTGACAATTTCTCCTGCTTCCCAGTTATGACCGGTTGCCGGGATTATTTTCTGCTCTTCTAATACTTCACCGCAGACGGAGCAATGGATTCCCTCAGTTTTTCCATCTTCGGTACAGGTTGGTACTACAGGATCAACCGTTATCGGATCATGGCCTGTCGCCGGAATTTCTTTCTTATCGGTCAGGATCTTATGACAGGTGCTGCAAAATACCATCGCATTTCCTGGCTCTGTACAGGTTGCGGCTTTTGTTACTACTTCGACTTCTGTATGCGGAGATGCCTCAATCTCTTCCTGAGATTCAAACACCTTACCGCAGACAGAACAATGGCTTCCTGAAGTTTTTCCTGGTTTCTCACAGGTTGCATCTTCTGCTTCATCGGTCACGATCGTATGGCCGGTTGCCGGAATTTCTTTTTCATCCGTCAGGATTCTCTTACAGCTGCTGCAGTATACCAGGGCATTTCCCGGTTCCTCACAGGTCGCTGCTTTGGTTACTACTTCTACTTCTGTATGAGCAAGACGTGGAATTCCCTTTCGTGGTTCCAGGACTTTCTGGCATACAGAACAGTAGCTTCCGCCTGTCCATCCCATGGATTCACAGGTTGGTGCGATCTCTGCATCGGCTACTTTTCTGTGGCCGGTTGCCGGAATCTTTTTGTGATAATTTAAAACTTTCTCGCAGGTGCTGCAATATACAAGAATGTTTCCTGCCTCTTCGCAGGTCGCTTCTTTTGTTATGATCTCAGCTTCTTTATGACCCAGTACCGGAATCTCTTTCTGGGCCTTTAAAACTTTCTCGCAGGTCTTACAGTGGCTTCCCTCTGTTTTTCCTGTTTTCTCACAAGTCGGGTCTACGGCCTCGTCGATTACTTCTTTATGACCGGTTGCCGGAACTTCTTCCTGCGCTTTTATAATTTCGTTGCATACAGAACAGCGGATTCCTGCTGTTTTTCCTGCTTCCTCACAGGTCGGTGCTATAGCTTCATCGATCACCTCTGTATGACCCAGGGCAGGGATTTTTTCTGTTTTGGTTCCCTGGCATTTTGTACAGGTGTAACTCTGTTCACCTTCCTCTGTACAGGTTGGCTCACGATGGGATTCTTCTGCTTTCCAGTCGTGGCCGGTTGCCGGAACCACGTCCTGGAATTCGAGGATTTTTCCACAGACAGAACAATGTTTTCCCTCGGTTTTTCCATTTTCGGTACAGGTTGGCTCTACGGCTTTATCAATGACTTCGGTATGGCCTGTTGCCGGAACTTCTTTCTGATCGGTAAGGATCTTATGGCAGGTGCTGCAATATACTATTGCGTTTCCTGGTTCTTCACAGGTTGCTGCCCTGGTTACCAATTCTACTTCTGTGTGACCAGTTGCCGGAATCTCTTCCTGTTCTTTTAAGATCTTTCCACAGATCTCGCAGTGGGTTCCTTCGGTTTTTCCTGCTGTTTCGCAGGTCGCTTCTATTCTTTCATCTGTTACCTCGGCATGTCCACGAGCCGGGATCTCTTCCTGTGCCTGGAATACGAAATCGCATCTGGAGCAGCGGCTTCCCTCGGTCTTTCCAGGTGTTTCACAGGTCGGGTCTATGGCTTCATCCTTTACTTTCTCATGGCCTAAAGCGGAAATACTTTCTGTCATGGTGTTTCCACAGTTCATACAGATCAGTGTACGCTGGCCATCTTCGGTACAGGTTGCTTCTTTTGTAATTTCTTTTTCTGTCCAGCTATGTCCTGTCGGAGGAATTTCCTGCTGCGTCTGAAAAACATATCCACATTCAGAACAGTGGCTTCCTTCTGTCTTTCCCGGTGTCTCGCAAGTCGGTGCTACATATGCATCTTCAACTATCGTATGTCCGGTAGCCGGAATTTCTTCCTGGGCTTTGAGCACAGTACCACAGACAGAGCAATGGCTTCCCTCGGTTTTTCCTGCTGTTTCACAGGTCGCTGCTACACCTTCATCAATCACCACATTATGTTCCTGAAGCGGAATCTCTTCTTCATAAAACTCTCCGCAAAGACTGCAGATCATCTTTTTCAGGCCGGTTTCTGTGCAGGATGCCGGATGTATGATCGTTTCTTCATAAGAATGGTCGTGGTTCGGATCATAATTATAGTACACCGTTGCATGGTTAATATCATCTTCTGTTAAACCATATTTATCCCATTCTGCCTTTGAGCCGGTGTATCGGATCGCGGAAAGGCCACTGCACTCTGCAAAAGCGGTGTTTGCAATATCAGTTACCGTATTCGGGATTGTGATAATATTAAGATTCTCACATGATTTAAACGCATTCTGGTTGATATCAGTTACACTTTCCGGTATTTCAATTCTTCTGATACCGGAGCAATACTCAAATGTGTTATCACTGATTTCTGTAAGCTTCTCTGAAAGTTTCACAGTTTCAAGACTGGAACAACCGGAAAATGCACTGCTTCCAATGTTGCTGACTTTGTCCGGAACTGTAATTTCTTTTAAGCTGCTACAGGAAGCAAATGTTCCACTTCCAATATTTTTCAACACAGCTGGAAGTATTACTTTTTCCAGCGAAGAACACCTTTCAAACGCATTATCACCAATGTTTCTTACATTTTCCGGTATCACAATTTCCTTCAACGCCGTACAATTGGAAAATGTCCCTTCCTGTATATTGATAATACCGCCCGGTAATTCAATACCTGTCAGACTGCTGCAGTTCTGAAATGCTCTCTGATCAATCTCTGTTACTGTTTCAGGGATTGTAACAGTTTTAAGACTTTCGCAGGTATTAAACAGATATTCTGGAAGAGTTGTAACACCTTCCGGAATTGTGATCGAAGTGATTTTTTTGCAATCCCCAAAAGTCTCTGCTCCAAGTTCCTTCAGATCTTTTGGCAGTGTCAGTTCAACAAGATTTTCACAGCCATAAAACGCTTGCCTTCTTATGTACTTTACATTATCCGGAAGCATTACACGCTTTAAGTTCCGGCATCCGTCAAAAGTACCTTCCTGAATTTCACTGATTTCCTCCGGAAGTTCCGCTTTTTTTAGTTTACTGCATTCTGCAAAAGTTCTTTCTCCAATTTTTGTAAGGCTTTCAGGAAATATAACCTCTATAAGGTTACTGCAATTCCGGAACGCCTGGCTGGAAATACTTTTAAGTCCTTCCGGCAAACTTATTTCTTCAAGACTTATGCAGCTATAAAATGCATTTGAACCAATATCTGTAACATTTGTAGAAATTGTAACTTTTTCAATATTATTCCATCCTGAAAAAGCAGATTCTCCTATCTCCGTGATCCCATCTTCTACACTTACTTCAAATATGTAATTTTTATAACTGTTCCATGGCTCCAGAGTATCACTTTGATTCAATATTGCTCCATCGCCTTTAAATACCAGTTTCCCGTCTTTATACAGAATCCAGCTGATCGAGCCATTATAGCCTGATGCACGGACACTGTTATCTTTGTCAATTGCCTCTGTTCTGGTAGATCCGCAGGATTTACAGGTATATGTCCTTTCTCCTGCTTCTGTTGCCGTAGGATATTTGGTTATTTTTCCTTCGTCCCAACTGTGTCCGGTTGCCGGAATTTCTTCCTGTTTCTGATAAACCTCACCACATCCGGAACAATGGCTTCCTTCGGTTTTTCCCGGTTTTTCACAAGTTGGTGCTACTGCTTCGTCAATGACTTTCGTATGGCCTGTTGCCGGAATTTCTTCGGTTTTTGTTTTCTGGCATCTTTTACAGGTGTATTTTTTCTCACCTTTCTCTGTACAGGTTGCAGGAGTGACTTCACTCTCTTCCCAGTCATGTCCCAGCGCCGGGAAAAGTTCCAGCTGTTCCTGAAGGATTTTTCCACATACAGAACAATGACTTCCTTCTGTCTTTCCATTTTCTTCACAGGTCGCCTCTATCGCTTCGTCTTTTACCACTGTGTGTCCGGCAGGTGGAACTTCTTCCTGTTCTTTCAGGATCTCATTACATACAGAACAGTGACTTCCTTCTGTCTTTCCACTTTCTTCACAGGTCGGTGCTACTGCCTCGTCAATAACCTCTTTATGTCCGGCAGCCGGAATTTCCTCTTTATAGGAATCTCCGCAAAGACTGCATACCATCTTCTGGAGGCCTTTTTCTGTACATGTGCTTGCTTCTATGACATGTGGTTCATAAGAATGTTCATGGTTTGGATCGTAATTATAATAAACAGTTGCGTTGTGAATATTGCTGCTCGTTAAACCAAGCTTATCCCATTCTTCTTTTGAACCGGTAAATCTGATAACTGAAAGACCCCAGCTGGAATTAAGAGCCTCTTTACTGATACTTGTTACAGTATTCGGTATAAGAAGAATACTGTTTCCAGCTTCCGAAAAACTGTCTTTTCCTATACTTGTAATTCCTTCCGGTATTGTAACTTCTTCAAGGTGATGGCATCCCATAAACATGCCCTCTGTAATACCGGAAATGTTTTTTGATAATGTTACTTTTCTGAGTTTATGGCACTGACCGAATATTTTTTCCCCAATATTTTTAATGCTGTCTGGCAGCACAATTTCTTTCAGTTCTTCACAATAATAAAATGCCATATCTCCAAGGCTCTCTACACCGTCCGAAATTGTCGCAGTTTCCAGCGCTACGCACCCATCAAAAGCTTCTGCACCAATACTTTTTACACTGCCTGGAATATTAATGGACTGAAGACTGCTGCAATTACCAAATACATTGTCTCCGATCGTTTTTACATTGTCCGGAATATTAATGGACTGAAGACTGCTACAGTGGGAAAATGCACCATTTCCAATATTCTCTATGCTGTCTGACAACGTAACTTTCTGAAGATTTGTACAACCATCAAATAACCCTACCGGTATATCCGTAACTTCAGCTGACAGTACAACCTCCGACAAACTGCTGCAATTACCAAACGCTTCTGTTCCAATACTTTTTACTTTATCTGGTATTGTTATTTCTTCCAGAGACTGACATTGATAAAAAGCATACTGGTCAATATTCCTTACATTATTCGGAATATTAACAGATCTCAGGCTGATGCAGCCATAAAATGTATATTGTTCTATATTGGTAATGTTTTCCGGAAGAACAAGTTCTGATATTTTTTTACAGCCCCAAAATGCTCTTTCTCCGATTCTCGTTACTGTATTCGGAATATTAACACTTTCCAGACTGATACAGTCCTCAAATGTATAGCCTGGAATTGTATATATTTTTTCAGGAATATTTACTTTCGTAAGTTTTTTGCATCCGTAAAAAACGTTTGTCCCCATACTTGACAGACTTTCCGGCAACACAACTTCTGTAAGATTTTCGCAATTCTCAAACTCACCATTTCCAATACTTGCCAGTCCCTCTGGAAGTGTTACACTTGTCAGACCGCTGCATTCCCAGAAAACGCCCCAGTCCATTGTCGCAACTTTATCCGGGATTTTAACGCTCTGCAGTTTCGTACAATATGCAAAAGCCTGCTCCCCAATTGTTATAATACTGTCCGGCAGATCAATGCTGGTAAGACTCACACATTTTGTAAACATGCATTCCGGAATTGCTTTAAGATTTTTCGATAATGTTACATGCTCCAGACTTGTACATTCCTCAAACAGTTTTCTTCCAACTTCTACAACGCTGTCTGCAATTGTAACGTTTTCAAGAATGCCACATCCGAAAAAAGCATAATCGCCAATATATGTAATTCCATCTTCCACTGTCAGACTTGTTATCTGGCTCTTGTAACTGTTCCATGGTACCGATGTTTCACTATAATATGGAGGTACCAGACCATTTCCTGAAATTACCAGCTCTCCGTCCTCATATAAAGTCCATGTAACATTATCATTTACAGCTCCACTGGCCGTAACACTCTTCGCAGTCTGCGTATCTACAGAATCTGCACTCTCCCCATCCGAAAACACATCAATCGCAGCTGCATCCGTTTCCTCTTTTTCCAGAGAGTCACCTCCCTGCATATCCTGCTGAAGTTCTTCTTCATTGGATATCTCATCTGAGATATCATTCTGTCCTGAGCTTCCATCAGGAGCTACATCCGCAATATTATTCTGTTCTGCATTTCCATCAGATGCCGCCTCTGAGATATCTCCCTGCACTGCATTCCCACCAGACGCTGCATCCGCAGTATCACCCTGCGCCATACTTACATCAGATGTCCTCTCTGCAATATCCTCTTGCGCCGCACCTTCGTCAAAATTCCCATCTGCTTCTGCAGATGCCGCACTGGCATTTCCAGCCTCCAGTTGTCCTGCTTCTCCATCTGCTATCCCTCCGGAACTGTCCGTCAGAAATCCCGGATCATCAAAAGCAAAAACCTCTGTCGGAGCCGCAGACAAGACCATCACAGATGACAGCATAACTGCCAGAACCTGTTTCAATTTCATTCCCCATCCTCCTGTCTTTTGTCCAATAAAGCGGACATTCACATTCCGCTCTGCTACATGTATATGAACGCAAACACTTCATAACTTACGTTCACACTCTATATCACAATTCTACCCTACATCCCCAAATAAAGCAAAGCCAAACCAGGCATTTCCGGCAGATTTGGCACTACTGCTGATTGTTTCTGCAAGAATTTGTCTAATTTTTTCAACAGTGTAAATCCCTTCCGACGTAAGTTGATCCTGTCCGGAAGCCAGTTCCATATCCCTGGAACATTCCCAAATAATCTCTTATAAGTTAATCAAATATTCATACTACACATTCGGCATAAAAAAAACACACAGCAGTTTTCATTCCTGCCATGTGTCATTAACTATCATTCCACATCTACATCCAGATCAGATAGATATCGCCATCCAAATTCCACCTTATCATGCGTTTCATACACTCACATCCGTCTCTGCCTGTACATCCACCGCCAAACCATCCGAAAAGCAATGGTCGTCAACGTCATACCTGCAGCCATGCTCGCCGCAAAAAGGATCGTATAAATCCCGTCCTTCTGAAAATTCGCCCAGTCCTTCATCATCATCCAGTTCATAGTACGATACAATGCCGCCCCCGGAATCAACGGAATCGTAGCAGAAACCAGAAAAACCGTAACCGGCGTCTTGTGAACCCTCGCCATACACTCCGCATACAAAGTAATCGCCACCGTTGACCAGAAACCACAGACATATGGACTGGGAGTCACAAACTCCACCGCCAGATAAACCGCCCAGGACAAACAGCCCCCCAGAGCCGCAAACCACAATTTTTTACCATGTATATTAAACAACGCCGCAAAACCAAGCGACCCTGTAAAGGATACAATCAGCTGTATGATCTCTCTCATATTTTTCCTCCATATTCATGGACACACCGTTGTCTCTGTTACCGTTCTTCGCCATGATCACATTTCTGCCTGAACCCCCTCAGAACAACAGATTCGCCGCTGTAAAACCAAGTCCCACAACCAGCGCCAGCAAAATCGACTCCATACACCGGATCAAACCCGTGATCGTATCCCCGGAAAACATATCACGCAGCGAATTAGTAAACGCAATACCCGGAATCAGCAACATAATATTACCAATACTGATCAGATCCGCATGATGCCCCAGCCCGATCAGCACAGTAAGATTGGAAAGGACACCACCCGCTCCACAACACAAAAGCACCGTAAGCAGCGAATTCAGCGCCCCCATTTTCACAAAAGCCTCAAACAACTTCAACGCAATACCGATCAACGCCGAAGCGATCATATCATTAAGATCCCCGCCAAAAAAAACAGAAAACGACCCGGAGATCACCGCATAGATCAAAATCTGCGTCCGAAAAGAATATCCCTTTTTATTCCGGATCACATCCAGCCGCCTCTGAATCTCCTCCGGCTTCGGTCGAAACTCACAGATAAATCTGGAAAGCTGATTCAGATCATCCAGCCTCCCCAGATCATTCGCCATCCCCGGCACCCGCCGCGTCTGCGTACAAATCCCGAAATCCTCACCATAAATCGTCGTCACAATACTGGAAGTAATGGAAAAAACATCCGCCCGGGAAGCACCATAAGCCAGGCAGATACGACGGATCGTATCCTCAACACGCCCAACTTCAGCACCACAGCAAAGAAGCTGCTCCCCAATCGTCATCGCATAATACAAATACTGCTCCGCCTCATCCCTCGTCATCCGGCACACCTCCCTGTACAACTATTTCATCCCCATCTATTTTAGGACAGCTAAATATCAAAAGCAACCAAGTTCCCCACGTTTAAATATTCATTTCTTCTATATTTCCTCAAAGCAACAAACTCCCAACGCCCATCAAGCCGACAACGAAACACCCAATACCTCTAAGCCAACAGCAAAGCGCCCAATACCTCTAAGCCAACAGCAAAGCGCCCAATACCTCTAAGCCGACAGCGAAGCGCCCAATACCTCTAAGCCGACAGCGAAGCGCCTCGGCCCCCACCACCTCCCGTCAGACCACAAGGAAACTCAGCCTTTCCTCCCAGCCGTCCAGCGAAGCGCTGACGGCTCATCCAACCTCCGGGAAACCACTCAACCTCACACCCTAATCCAACCTCCCGAGCAGCCGCCTCATACTCTCCGTCTTGAAACACCAGCTGGCAAGGCGTGTGCTGTCTGGCGACGGCTCTGCAGGAGGGGTGCAGATTTTCAGCGGCTTAGAAGTCAGCCCCCGACGAAGCCCCGGCGCCGGACAGCACACGCCTTGCCAGCGTCCGTACCTTATTATCAAAGAAAAAAGCCGCCCAGACAAACAATCCAGGCGACTCCCAAAATCCAATGCTCAGCTCTATATTCAATTAATCACATCTTAAACCAGCTTGCCACCAAGATCACGGCAGGCAGCCAATCCCTCATCATCAGGAGTATTATTGCAGATAAGCCCCTCATCCTCAACAAGCTCAGCCCCAGCATCCTTAGCTCTGTCGCACCAGGTTCTCATCCATTCACCATCGCCCCAGTCATAGGAACCAAACAGCGCAACCTTCTTACCAGACAGTTTACCCTCAAGATCAGAGAAAAACGGCTCAAACTCACCATCCTCAAGCTCCTCATCCCCCATAGCCGGACAACCAAGAGCCAGAACATCAAAAGAAAGCGCTTTATCCACATCAGCATCAGCCACTTCCATAATCTCAACATCTGCACCAGCAGCCTTGGCACCTTCCTCAACAGCCTGCGCCATAGCCTCTGTGTTACCTGTAGAAGACCAGTAAATAATTCCTACCTTGCTCATCTCAAAAACCTCCTGTTTTAAACTTTATATTATACGCACATCTGAGATGTACAGAGATGCTTCATACCAACAACCTGCAAAATCGAATACCCCGCACGGATCTGCGCCGCAGTAAACTCCCGGCACTTATCATAACTGTCAAAAACCCTGCGAGCCTGCTCCACGTTATCATAAACCTTCCAGTAACCACACATCTTGCAGCCACTGCCCCCGAACTTCCGAAAGCCCTTCACATCCTCAATAGGATACCCCAGAAAAAGCCCGATCTCATGAGGAAACTCCGTCTTATGAAAAAATCTCTCCTTCAAACGGACAATCATCTCATCCAGAGAACCATCTATATTATAGCCATCCTGAAGCAAAAGATTCCTGGCCTCATCCTGCGCCAGATATTCCTGCAGCATATCCGGCCGGTACACCAGAAGTAGATAATGCTTCCTGCATCCACAGATGATCTCCATACGGATACCCTCCCGTTCAAGACCCTCCTTATAATCCGAAATGATCTCCGGTAGCTCCGGCATCCTCTCTTTGGAAAAAGAAACAAGATTCGCCGGTTTCATTCCCATTAAAACAGGGGAACAATGATAACCTATGACAGATTCAAATTTTTCACAAGTCATTTGCATTCTCCTTTACGCTTTAGTTAGATTTCTCTAACTATTGTAAATATACTACTAAAGTTAGTCTCTGTCAACTTATTTTTTTAAAATTTTCAATAAGAATTTTTTACTGATAAAATCCCATCATTATGGGCAAAATATACCTGATAAAACAGTCTGACAGATACTTTTTTTATTTCCGATCAGAGCAGACAAATAAAAATATCCTTACTTCATCTGACCATGTAAAGCAAATATACACAAATATATAATAGAAAATTAGTATAGAATTTTATCGCAAAAACTCTTGACAAAATAAGTCCTGTCGTATATTATAATATCAGTAATAATTACTATTACTGATAGGGAGGAAATATTATGGCAGCACTTAAATACAGCCGTCAGAGAGAATCGATCAAGGAATTTCTGAGATCCAGAACAGATCATCCAACGGCAGATACAGTATACGAGAATCTTCGGCAGATTTATCCGAATATCAGTCTCGGAACTGTCTACCGTAATCTTTCTCTTCTCAGTGACATCGGCGAGATTCGGAAGCTGACCAATTTCGGAAGCGCGGACCGCTATGATGGACGCGTCGCACCGCACTCACATTTCATGTGTACGAAGTGCAACCGGGTGATCGATATGCAGTCAGACAGTCTCAATGGAATTCTGGAGCAGGCAGCCGCAGAATTTGTCCATGGCAAGGTTTTTGACGTAGATGCAAGCTTCTATGGAATCTGCAAGGAATGCCTTAAAAAAGAAGAAAAACAGTCTTGACAAAATAAAGATCACATGTTACTATAAAACAGTAATAATTACTATTATTAATTAAGAAGAAACACAACTAAACAATAAATTTCAATAAGAAAAGGAGATCATTACTATGGCTAAATGGGTATGTACAGTATGCGGTTATGTTTATGAAGGCGAGCAGGCACCGGAAGCCTGTCCAGTATGTAAAGCACCAGCTTCCAAATTCCAGAAACAGGAAGGCGAGCTCACATGGGCAGCTGAGCATGTTGTAGGCGTAGCTAAGGGTGTCAGCGAAGACATTCTTGCAGACTTAAGAGCAAACTTCGAGGGTGAGTGCTCTGAAGTTGGTATGTATCTTGCAATGGCAAGAGTTGCTCACAGAGAAGGATATCCGGAAGTAGGTCTCTACTATGAGAAAGCAGCTTACGAGGAAGCAGAGCATGCAGCTAAATTCGCAGAGCTCCTTGGTGAAGTTGTAACAGACAGCACAGAGAAGAACCTTCAGATGCGTGTAGAGGCTGAGAACGGCGCTACAGCTGGTAAATTTGACCTTGCTAAACGTGCGAAAGCTGCTAACCTTGACGCAATCCATGACACAGTACATGAGATGGCTAAGGACGAGGCAAGACACGGAAAAGCATTCGCCGGTCTGCTTAAGAGATACTTCGGTAAATAAGAAATCCGCATAAAATAATAAAATAAAGATTTTTAAAAGAGGGAGCCAGATTATATGGTTCCCTCTTTTCTGTTGCATTCAATCTTCCGCACACTGTCCTCGCGTACCTGATCACGAAGCTCTGTCAGATAATCTGAGAATTTCACCTGCTCATCTCCGTAAGTCATCTGCAGATCATATTCCAGCGGGATCCAGGTTTTAATATCGGATTCATTATGCTGGATCAGAGCTTCCAGCTTGTCCAGCGCTTTATAGATTCTGGCTTCCAGAGTCCGCTGCGCTTCCATCTCCTGATACAGTTCCGCCATCTCTTTATCGAACGGCTCCGGCAGAGTCTTCACCCATTCTCCCAGCACATCGGCTTCTTTCTCCGAATCTTTATCCGTTTTTTCAAAGGCTGGGATATCCCCGGTAAAAGCTTCTCCCAGATCATGGATCAGGCACATTTTCATGATCTTCAGAAGATCTGCCTCCGGAAACTCATCGCTGACAAAATAAGCCATCAGTGTAATTCTCCAGGAATGCTCCGCAACACTCTCCCGCCTTCCACCGGATGTGTAGCAATGACGCACCGCATCTTTTAATCTTTCTGCAACGGAAAGTACTTCGATCAGTTTTTCAGGTTTCATATCCATTCACCCTCCTCAGTCTTTTAAGAATGTCTCTCGACAATATTTTTTTCGCTGAGTCAAGCGGATATTCGCAATCCGCTTCGCTACGTAGCTCTACACCAAATAACTGCTCCGCAGTTTATCAGGAGGAGCTTTCACTCCTCCTGATACAAGCAAGCCCCCACCCACTGCTTATTGCTTTTCGCAATTTAAGCAGGGGACTTACTTGATTTGATTAAACTATACCATACATCCCTTCCGGACAAAACCTCCAATGCGACTGGCATTCACATTCTGATCGACACCCCACAGCAAAGTCTAAAAAAATTTGTTCCAACTAATTTCTAAAAAAACTATAAATTTTATTGCATTTTTCGCTATAAGCGTCATAATGAAATTATAAACAGAAGAAAGAAGGTGATTGCCGATGGATATCACAGTGTCGGACGAGGTCTCACAGGAATATCATGAGCTTGTGAAAAACATCCTCTGCAACAGAGAATTCCTGAAGCTGAGCCTGTACACCCACCACCAGTGGACCACTCGGCTCATGCACAGTATCAATGTTTCCTACCTCTCCTGGTTCATTGCCAGGAAGCTGGGATGTGACGAGAAAGCCGCCGCAAGGGCAGGACTTCTCCACGATTTCTGTCCTTACGATTTCAAAGCAGAGACACCGACCGGTGAGCATCAGGCGTTCTATCACCCGAAAGCTGCCGCAGAAAACAGTGCCACTCACTTTGATATGACGGACAGAGAACTGGACGCAATTCTCTCACATATGTTCCCTCTGGGACCTCTTCCACGCAACAGAGAAGCCTGGATCATCAGCTTTGCCGATAAAGCCTGTGCCATCGCGGAAGGCTGTCATATCGCCATTGCTCTGGCCAGACGGAACCGGATCGTCATCAATCCGGCCTGATCAGATTTTTTCTGACAGAAACAACAAAAAACAGGGCTGCCATTTCTGACAGACCCTGTTTTTTGGTTTCACATTTCTGTGATCTTTAATTTCTTATCAATTTCCTATTTTACAGTAACTTTGCATTTTGCGGTAAATTTTCCGGCTTTTACAGTGATCACTGCAGTTCCTTTTTTCTTTGCTGTGATCTTGCCTTTGGAATCTACTGTGGCAATGCTCTTATTGCTGGTTGTATAAGTGATCTTTGCAATTGCTCCTGACGGGTAAAGCTGTGGTTTTAATGTGTATGTTTTACCCTTTGTGATGGTTTTCTTAGTCGGAACATTTTTGATTGCTTTTAATGCAGGCGCTTTTTTCACAGTTAATGTTACCGTTGCTTTCTGCTTTCCGGACTGTACGGTGATCGTTACTTTTCCGACTTTTTTCGCAGTGATCACACCTGTGCTGCTTACAGTAGCGATCTTGGTGTTGCTGCTCTTGTAAGTAACTTTCTCCTGAGAATTGGATGGTGTTACAACCGGTTTCAGGGTATATTTCTTTCCGGTTGTAAGGCTCAGTGTCTTCGGTACTTTTGTGAGCTTTGTTGTTCTGATCATTTTTACGGTTACAGTTACTTTTGCGGTTTTTTTACTTGCAAGAGTTACTGTGATCACTGCGGTTCCCTCTTTGGAGGTTGCTGTGATCTTACCGTTTTTGTCTACAGTTGCAACTGACTTTTTGGAGGATGTCCAGCTCTTGACGTAATCTCCCTTTGCAAGTCCTGTTGCCCTTACGGTTACAGACTGTTTCGTTTTCAGTGCCAGTTTTGTTGCTGTAAGTTTAACGGTTGGTGTAAGTTTCTCGCCAACAGTTTTTGTTGTCTTCTCGCCACAGAAATCACAGGTGCTTTCCTGTTTCTCCGGAGCAAATACGGTTGCAGAGCTTACTTTTTTCCAGGTTGTGTAGCTATGCTCATGTGCCTTGGCAACAACCTTGGCATCTACCGGAATATAGTACTCATATGGTGTTTTTACGATAGCTGCTGTATAAGTTCCTTCTGCCGGTGCATTAAGTGTTACATTTCCGTTCTCATCGGTGGTTCCTGTTGCTACTGTCTTACCTTCGCTGTCACGGAGTTCTACGGTGATATCCTTCTGTGCAGAAGCCTCCTCACCCCATGCTGCCTTAAATCCTTTTACATTCAGGATAAAGTCTTTCTTAGCCATGATGTCGCATGCAATGCTGTCAAAATACAGATATTCGTCACTGTATCCTGCTGTGTCATTATAGAAGAATACGTTTAAAACATCTCCGCTGTTCAGAACGGCTTCATTACACATGCTTCCATATCCACTGTCACCCAGCGGCATTTTGTTGTTTACAAAGAAGCTTACATTAGCAGTAGTAACTCCAAACGCTTTGCTGATCAAGCCACTCTCATTTACTACCAGGTAATCTTCCGGTGCTGCCTTAAATGCATCTCCGTACATTGCTGCATGAAGATCTGCAAGTGCGTCAAGAACAGTTACCTCTGCCTGTACTTTCTCCGGTTTTACATATCCGTAAAGTGCTGCGTCTGTAGCCTTTACTGTAAGGGCCTGTGTTTTTCCGGCTGTGTTTGCTTCGGTACCGGCGATGACAGTTACATCAGCACTCTGTGGAATCCTGGAATCCTGGCAGTCTTTCATAGCCTTGGCAAGGGCTGTGATTGCTTCTGTCTGCTGTGCTTCTGTTGCCTCGGCGTTATCGGAAACTGCCTGTGCAACTTTGATTGCTTCGGAAAGGGCATCTTTTGTTCCTTCCGGATACTGTCCTGCTTCTGTTCCCTCTGTGATGCTCTCAAGAAGTGTATTTGCTTCCTGGATCTTAGCTTTCAGAGCTTCGCCTTCTGCTTTTGTTCCCTTTACGGTTACTGTAACAGATGCTTTCTGTTTATAAAGTTTCTGAAGTTTTGCGTTATCCAGATGATCTTTTGCAAACTGGCCATATTTCTCACTGGAAAGAAGAGAACTGATGGTGATCTGTGTATTGCTCTCCGGTCTGTTTACAACAAGGTTTTCATGCTGGATCACTGCGTTGTTGGAAGATTTGAAGTGATTGTATCCCTGTCCTTCCATGATCCACGGGTCATCAAAATAATCATCTGTGATGATACCTGCGCCTGTTTTGTCATCTGCATTGTATACCCAGACAGCTTTTCCTTCGTTGTCCAGATACATTTCCTGGAATGCGTGAAGGTTTGTGGTAATGCTGTCCGCGTCGGCATTGTCACCTTTGATACCATCGAAATAATGGGCTTTTGCGTAATCCATCATAGCAATTTCTGCGTCCAGCTTTTCGTTGATATCTTTTACGGAAACTGTGATCGGGATCTCTTTTGTGGCAGTTACGCCTTCTCTTGTGAAGGTAACGATAAGATTTGCTGTCGTATCTTTATCATATGTAAACAGATCCACCGCTGCTCTGTATCCGTTGATCTTCATCAGGTTCGCATCACTGGAGGTTACTGTGATCTCTTTATTATTGAATACATACTCACCGTTTTCATCTTTGATCCTTGTGTAACGAGGAAGCTGGATGTCACCGGTACAGTTCGCTGTATCAAGCTGTGTCTGCGTTGTAAAATCCTTCAGCTGATCTGCTGTATAATATTTATCCAGAATCGCCTTTAATTCTTCCTCAGTCGGTGCCTGGCTTCCGCTTCCCTTTACCGTTACTTTGAAGGTTTTTGTAATGGTTCCGAAGCTGTCGGCTTTTTCAATATACTCATTAAGGAGTATATCGTTTGCCTTAAAGGTAGCTGTCAGAGTAACCTCTGTGTCCTCTGTTTTCGGGTTGATCTTTCCGGTTCTCGGATAGATCGGGGAATCGATGGACGGATTCTGGATAGAGATCACATCCGGATCAGAAGATTCCCATGTTACGGTAGACCATATATTACGCATGCTGGTACCCATGCAGCCCGGAAGTGTCAGATCAGAAGTTACTTCCTCCTGTGACGCATTATTTCCTTTTATGCTGTCCCAGGTAAGCTGGTCAGCCTCTGCCTGCATTTTGCCTCTGAAATATTCCTGATCCCAGCTGACAGTTACTCTGCGGCTCTCAGATACTGCAGACGCGTTGTTGCAGGTAAACTTAAAGGTGCAGTCCAGGCTCTTGGAATACACACCCATGCTGTTCAGATCACTCTTTACATAATGAATGGTTCCGTCAGTGCCGATATAATCCGTATCCTCAGATGTTGCAAGAGAAACCTTTACATTGGATACATCTACATCCAGATTGTACTTTTTGACTTTTGCCAGTACCATGTCCGCAATGTTAGAATCGGTTCCGTAAATAGGACGTAAGGTTCCGAATTCTGCGTCAAAGGCTTTCTTTACTGCGTCTACCGCTGCCTGATCTGCAGGATCGATATTGGACTGAAGGGTGACAGGGAAGGTATAATCGCCTGCCTCATCCGGTACGGTGAAGCTTCCGGATGCTTCTTTATATCCGTCTTTTGTGATGGTATATTTGTACTCTTTGCCTGCCTGGAGCTTGTAGCTTCCGTCTTCCTGCGGTCTGAGAGTTGTATACCAGCCTTCTTTTACTGTGATATCCGCGTCTGTGATGGTTGCTCCGTCATTTCCTGTCACTGCGAAGGTTGTATTTCTGTATACGATCGGAGAAAGCTTTACTTCTATATCTCCGCTTGCAGATGGAAGGATCGTCTGTGTATATTTATCGTATCCGTCTGCGGTTACTGTCAGTGTATACTCGGAACCTTCTACCAGTGTATAGCTTCCATCGTCTGCCGGAGTAAGGGAACTCCAGTCTTTCTGAATATCTACGGTTGCGCCTTCAATGGCTTCCCCTGTTTTTGCGTTTACCGGTTTGATATTTACGGTATAGTTCTTCTTTTCCGGAGCCAGAACGATGGTGAAGTCCTGTGTTGCAAGCGCTGTTGCAGTTCCGTCGTTGATCGCTGTTGTGTCTGTATCAAGGGCGAAAAGTTTCAGGGTTGCTGTGAAGTGTATGGACCCTGCTCTGCGGTAGGTCTTGTGATACTTCTGCTACCGTTTGTCGCCGGAGCTTTATAGCCAACATACGGATTATCCTTATCAATGTACCATCCTGTTTTATAAACAGTATTCACATATTTTAATCTCATACTTCTGATAGCATATCCGCTGGTCGGGATCGTAAGGGCAACATTGTAAGTAAGACCATCCTCACTTTTTGTAACGCCTGTACCGCCACTGGTTATGATCTTATTGCTTCCGTCAATAAAGTTTTCTTTCAGATAAGCCTGGGCTTTTGCCTGCTCGTCCTCTGTGCTTCCTTCGCTGCTCTCCTCAGCCTGTGCAGCCGGAACATCAACTACTTCGTTTTCTCCTGCGCTGCTTTGTCCCGCAGCGGTTTCTCCGTCCGAAAAATCATCCTCTGTGACCTCTTCTGTCACTGCCTCCCCATTATCAGAGAAGGCTTCGGCAGTTAATTCTCCGGGAAGTTCTCCGGCAAAGGTAGTAGCCGGTGCACCTACGGTGGTAAGTGTCACAACAGCTGCCATTGCAACTGCCTGCATTTTTTTCTGCAGTTCTTTTCTAAGCATCTTTTTACCTCTCTTTCTTTTTCTCGGTACAGATTCCTGTGCCATTTATTACATCTTGTGAAGACCTCCGGTGAATTCAGCCTTCACAATAATGTTCACACTTTTTATTTCTTCCTCTTGTAACGGATCTCCCCTGCGATCTGCAATCCCATGGGCAAAAGCAGCAGCACTGCGTAAGCCACATAAAATACAAAAGACATGGGAGTAACCGGATTCATAATGATCTCCGGATTATAATAGATCTCTGTCTGGTCCAGAAGAATGGCCGATGCCACAAAAGTCAGACAGAGAAAGATCATCACAACAAAACTTCTGTCTCTGTTATCAAAACGATAAATGGAAAAAGCCGTTCTTCCCCGGAGCGAATAACCCCTGCTCTTCATGGAAACCGTACTTTCCACAAAATCCTCCAGCGTCCAGGTGATCACAATGGAGATCAGGCTTAATCCGTGCAAAAATCTCTCCAGGATATTTCCCTGCCGTACCCCTTTCCCAATACCCTCTCTGGATATCTCAATCTTCCTGGCACGTTCCTTCACTCTCGGGACACACCGCAAAAGTATGGACAGAAACAACGACAATCTGGGCGATATCCTTCCGAAAAGATATACTACTTTATCCGATGACACCACAGCGAACACACAGGAAAAAAACATGATCACTGCTGCCACGGTGGTTCCGCGGACAATTCCATATACCACAGATTCCAGGGTAATCTGGTTTCCGATAAAATTCTGACGGAGATTTGTCACTCCGAAATGATTGTAATAGGAATACCAGGCCGCATACAGAAAGATCAGCGGAATCAGACACAGATTGAAGATCACCGCTCTTTTCCCATTGAGTTTTACGGAATATACAAATGCGCAGACATAAGATATCCCAAGGAATACCGGATGATGAAACCATATGGTACATACGATTGCTGCCGCAAAGTAGATCAGGTTTATCACCGGATGGTAACTGTCAAATCTCATCTTCCTCACCCATCATTCCGTATTTGATCCGGATTCTCTCAAGCTTCTCCATCATCGGTTTACACAGGATCAAAAGTGTCAGTGCTGTTGCAACTCCATGTACAATATTTACCGGAAGGCCTGACATATAGATCGCGCCTACAGAAGCCCGGGTAAAGTTTGTTACCATAGTAAAAACAGAGCAGGTGTCAAGAAGCGGTCCCACAATACACAGAATGATCAGAAAACCGATCACTGCCGTGCGGATCCTCTTTTTCTCTGTCATGATCCCTTTTCTTGCAAGAAGCCCTGCCAGAAGTCCTCCGATCCCGTAGGCAAACATCTGCCACGGAGTCCAGGGTCCCTGTCCGAAGATAAAATTGCTCACAAAAGCTCCAAGAGCTCCTGTCAGAAATCCCGCTTCTGCGCCAAAAGCCATTCCTGTGATCATAATGATTCCCAGCATGGGCTTAAAATGCGGAAGCATGATAAACGCAGCTCTGGAAGCCACTGCAATGGCACACATCACGGCGATCGTTACCAGCTCTCTTGCCTGGGGTTTCCTTTTTTCGTAACTGAGCAAAAACGGGATTATAGAATAAACGATCAGGATCAGGCTGCACAGATAATATTTTCGATCTCCGAAATGCCAGGACACCATCAGAGTCACCGGCATCAGGATCAGGATCAGTACATAGCCCAGGATCCTTTTTAAAGTCCAGTATTTTACAGATTCTGTCTGCATAATTCGATCACATCCTCATTTGTAATAGCGTTTTCAAAGATATGGCGGCTCATCCTGTTTGCTGCCGTTGTATAGAAACTGTTCTGTGAAAAGAAACGATTTGGTGTATTTGTGGTGATGATGCTGCCATCAAAAAACATACTTACCAGATCTGCGTATTTTGCACAGAATTCCACATCATGAGAAACCATGATGATCGTCACTCCCTGTTTCTTCAGATCCTTCAGGATCTCTGCAAATTCCAGCTTGAAGAAATTATCAATTCCTTTGGTAGGCTCATCCAGCAGAAGGATCTTCGGATCTGTGAGGAGCACTTTTGCCAGCGCCGCTCTCTGCTGCTCTCCTCCGGAAAGATCATAAGGATGATGTTCCAGAAGATGGGAAATATGACAGGTTTCCGCTACTTTTTCAATCCTGCTCTTCTTCTCTTCATCCTTTCCGCGAAGCATTTCTTCCAGATCTTCCCGAACTGTTTTTTTCACAAAAAGGCTCTGTGGATCCTGAGGAAGCATTGCCAGTAAATGGTCAAAAAGTTCTCCGGACTTATATTTCTTCACAGGTTTTCCCTGGATCAAAACTTTTCCGCGATAAGGCTTACAGATGTTGCTGATCGCTTTCAGGGTCGTGGATTTTCCTGCGCCGTTTCCGCCAACAATGGCAAACAGGGAATTTTGCGGTACCTGGAACGTGATTCCTTTCAATACATCCGGCGTGTCTTTTTCGTAACGGAACCAGACTTCTTTTACCAGAACTGCCGGATCTTTTACTTCGTCCGGATCTGTGGTGATCTTTTCCTCGATTCTGGTAACAGCCGGCGTTTTTTCTTCAAACATGTGACTTAACCAGTCACCGCCCTCTCTGACTGTAAGAGGACATTTTATGGTTTCTTTCTCCGGCTTCAGGTTCTTTTCTTCCTGGAATTTTTTTACTCCGTAATAAATCTGTACCGGTGTGGGCATTGCCGCAAACATGTCGTTGTTTCCGTTTTTCAGGAAATCACCGATCTTTCTCGGTTCATCGTCTGCAATGATCTTTCCGTCTTCCACCACCACAACTTTATCGGATGCATAAAAAATGTCTTCCAGTCTGTGCTCTGTAATGATGATCGTTGTCCGCAGCTCCCGGTTGATCTTTCGCACTGTATTCAGAAAATCCGTAGCCGCAATGGGATCCAGCTGACTGGTGGGCTCATCCAGGATCAGGATACTTGGCTGCATGGCCATAATGGAAGCCAGGTTCAGAAGCTGTTTCTGCCCTCCGGAGAGTTCTGTCACGTTTTTATGGAACCAGCCCTGGATGCCGAAATAACTGGCCATCTCTGCTACACGGAGACGGATGGTCTTCTGATCCATGCCAAGACTCTCCAGCCCAAATGCCAGCTCATGCCACACCTTATCTGTGACGATCTGGTTATCCGGATTCTGCATAACGTACCCAATTCTGGACGACTGGGTCCGAAGATCCGCATCTTTCAGAGGTTTTCCTTCAAAAAATATCTCGCCCTCTGTTTTTCCGTGAGGCGCAAGTACGCTTTTCAGATGTCTTAAGAGTGTAGTCTTGCCACTGCCGCTTTTTCCGCAGACTGTGACGTACTGGCCTCTCTCGATCTTTAAGTTAATATGGGAAAGAGCCGGCTTCTTTTTTTCTGTAGGATAATAGAAGCTCAGATCTTTGATCTCAAAATGTACCATATGATTTCCTCCGTAATATTAACTGCTGTAGGAAGAGCCAGAAACGCTCCGTAGGCAACTGCTCCTACAACGGTATATGGGCTCATTGCCACCAGAAATTCCGGTGTGTACTGCGCGCTGCTGCCGCCCATGATACAGCAGAAGATCACAATGGCAAGAAAACCCGCCATGATCGCCAGCAGGATCTTATCTCTTTTTTCAAAACGGTACAGGGAAAATGTCGTTCTTTTCCCGGTACCAAACCCACGGCTGCGCATACTGTCTGCCATGATGATGCCGCCTTCCAGAGCCCAGGAGGTCATCGCGGATACGATGGTCAGTCCATGCTCTGCTTTTTCTTTTGTGGTTCCATTCTCTGCGGACATGCCGATGCTTTTTCTTGCATTGCCGATCTGCGCGATCTTTTTTTCGTAGTTAGGCAGAAGACGCAGGATCATCGTCAGCACCAGCGAAACCGATGGAGCTGCTTTTCCAAACAGGTACAGGAACTTATCGCTGGTCATCACAAAACTGTAGGAAGCAAACCATAAAAGAATGGTCACTACCATCGCAGCAAGGCTTGTTCCGTACGCAAGTGCCTCCAGCGTGTAGGGCCGGCCGTTCCACCAGGTAAACAGAACCCTGTCTCCGTAGGTGTTAAACAAAGGATTGATAAAGGACAGCATGAGAAAAAGCGGAATCATTCCAAACAGAAAACTCTTCGCCTTTCTTCCTTTTACGGTAATGTAAAAAGCCGCTGCTGTGATTGCCGAAACTGCCAGAAAAACCGGATGGATCAGCATCATCCCCAGCAAAAACGCGCCAATATAAAAGGTAAAATTGATTACCGGATGAAAGGTGGAAAAAGTATCTTTTTTTTCATTCATTTTTATTTTTCACCTTTATCCTTCTTTTTTCTGCGACTGTCCGCGATCTGTACACCGCCCAGGATCACTACCAGGATCAGCGCTGCTCCGCCGGCTGCGATCCACGGCCATACCGGTTTCTTCTTTTCCTGCCCGGAAAGTATCTCGTCGGAATCTCCCATAAATCCTACGATTCCGTAAGAAGAAAATTCTGCCGCGTCAAAGGAAATATAGCTGTCTGATATCTTTCCTTTCAGGAATTCCACTTTTCCCTTATCTGTGATATGTACGATCATACAGCTCTTATAATCGCCCAGATCTGCCATTGGAAGCTGCACCTTCAAAATGTCCTTCGGCTTCCAGTCATCCCCGGTAAGGGTATCTACAAAATGAATTTCATTCAGGGAAAGTACCTCGGATTTTTTGCCCAGGACTTTCTGGATGGTCTCCACTTCGCTTTCGTCTGCGATCTTTGGATTTACCACCATTTGGACATACCACGGTAATGCCTCATCCTTGTTGTCATCCAGATTCGTTCCGGTAGCCTGGTCAAAATGATATTTTTCACCAAGAGCGGTAAGAAGCTTTTGGAAGGATTGATAGGTTTTCTCTTCCTGAACTGCTTTCTTTTCCCCTTCGGAAAGTTTCTCATAATTTTTCCAGGTTTTTCCAAGTTCTTTGATCTGCTTTTCGGAATAATCATCAATCTTTGACGGATACGGATCTTTTCTCTTTTTGTCGAAAAACGTCTTCATTTCGCTGACAACTTTTTTGGATGCCGTTGTCTCAGTTGCTTTTGTTTCGGCTGCAGACGTCTTGGAATCTGTTTTATTGGAATTTGCTTTTTTGGTACTTGCAGTGCTCTTCTTGGCGGAAGATTTGCTGCTTCCTGTTTTGGAAGAGGATTTGCTGCCGCTTCCTACAGTTGCTGATTTGGTGGAACCTCCGGCAGATTTTGTTTTGGACGGATTCGCTGCCCCGGGAGTTGCCGTTGGTTTCGGTGTTACCAGGTTTACCTTGGAACCCGGTTTTCCTGACGGGCCGGATGGTTTTGTGGTAGGTGTGGGTTCTGCTGCTTTTTTTAACTGCTGCAGTGCCTTCTCCGCTGCTGTCAGAACAGAATAGTTTGTAACCTTCTTTTTCTGAGCGGAAGAAAGGGAATTATAGGCTGTTTTTGCATCTGTAATCTTTTCTTCACTGGACAATGTTACTTTTCCGATCTTTGAGATCAGACCTTCCACATACTTCACTTCCACATCCTGAGCCTCCGCATAGGCTTTGAGAAGCTTATCCTTATTTGTCTTGGAGATAACCGCTTTCTGTGTGGAATTCAGTCCATTGTATGCGGCATATGCAGTGATCACTTTCTGGAAATTACTCATGGTGATCTTTGACGGAAGTGCCTCGATCAGTTTCGTCACTTCTGCCGCTTTTTCCTTGTCTGATTTGATCGCCACATCGGTCATATCATAAAGGGAATTTTTCCCGTTTTTCATTCGGCTGTATGCAGTCATTGCGTAGTATGCCTGTTCCGTTGCCATCTGGTCATAGCCATTTCCGGCAACATGAAGAAATCCCTCTTTTCCGTCGTAGTAACTTAATAATCCCTGAAGAAGGGACTTTCCGTTTTTGATAAAGCGGGAATCCTTATCACAGTCGATACCAAGTGCCGAAAGTCCGGTCACTACCTGGGAACAGCTCTCGGAGGTGCTGTGTCCCATAGTTCCGAAAGTTCCGTCCGAAAGCTGCATAGAGGAAAGTTTTTTCAGCGCTCTGTCTACTGCCGCTTTTACGGAAGAATTACTCTTATAATATGGTGCCAGAGCCTGCAGTGCCATTCCTGTCACGTCACTGTCTGCTCCGCCCATGATGCTCCATCCGCCGCCGGATACTTCCTGCGACAGAATGTTGTTGATCAGTTTTTCCCTGGTTGTCTGCGTTTTTCCGACCGCTGCTTTCGGGATCTCATAATCATGGCTGTCAAAGGCGATCAGAGCCCATATCGTTCCGTTAACTCCCTGCCATACTGTCTGGTCGAAATCGGACAGCGGCTGCAGAAGATTGTATCCTCCTACATCGGTAACATCTTCTCCAATGGCTGTAAGCGCCAGAACTGCCCTGGAATATTCCGTATATTTTTTATCATGGAGTACACCTTTTTTCTGTTTCACCACATCCACAAGATTGGATTTATAACGGCTGTAAACCGATGCGTCCACAGGCTGGCCGCTTCGCATAAGGCCGATCACCATCCATTCGCCGCACAGCGTTCCGTTTACAGGTGCGCTTTTTTCTGCCATGGATGCCAGATGTTCTCCGGTTTCTTTATAAATGGTATTAAAACTTGCCGTATTGGAAGCAGAAGCTGCCTCTGCGTCTCCGGATGAGAAAAGTTCCTCTTCCGTATCCTTTGCCGCGGATTTCTCCTGAGCCTTCTGTGCTTCTGATACTTCCAGTTCCGCCGCGTCTTTCTTTTTCAGAGTTACGGCATAAACATCTCCGTAACCTTCCTGATCCTTTGCGGTAAAAAGATAGGTCTCCTGATTTTCTTCCAGGTGACAAAGGTAAGAATCTCCGTCTACAGGAGTCCAGTCCTCATCTCTTTCTCCTTTTTCGTAATAGGTCAGATCATCTCCGTCCGGATCCTGAAAGATCTCACTGAGAGATACGTTCCAGTAACCTTCGGTTTCGTAAGTTTCACTTTCCGGGATGTCTTCCTGACGTTTGGGAAGATGATTCTCGGAATCGTTTTCGGCGATGTCCGTGTCTTTTTTATCGGTATCTTCAGCGGCAGGATCTTCATCTCCGATGTTCTCACCACCAGATTCTCCGGTATTGTCCTCTTCGTTACCGGTGTTCTCACCAGCTTCATTGCCGGAATCTTTCCCGTCATCAGCCGCATTTCCACTGTCTTCACTTCCGGAATTTTCGCCGTCCGGATCCGCATCTTTTTCGTTCCCCGAATTTTCTGCGGTATCACCTGATGTATGATCTGCAGCCGGATCTTCTTTATCCAATGCTGCCGGATCCTTCTGCTCTCCGTCCTTTTTCCCATCTGTAGCATCCAATCCACTATGGTCTTCAGCGGACGGATCCAACACCTGAAGACAGACAGTCTTACTTTCTACGTAAGCGTTTTCGTCTGTTTCTTCTGAATTCCAGATCCGGACTTTGTAGTAGAAGGTTCCGGCTGTATCTGTAACCGGTGTATACTCCTGTGTATCTTCATACTCCGGCTGGCTGTTTTCCCCCTGCTGTTCCCCGGTCTGTTCTTCTTTTGTCTTTTCCTGGCTGTCGGACTTTCCTATTTTGTAAAAATTCTCGTTGTCATCACTTTTCAGCCACAGATATTTCAGCTTGCCGGATTCTTCCGTCTGAACCTTTAAAGGCTCTGCCTTTTCATTGAGATCATATGTAATGGTCTCCTCCGACAGGTCCTCCGTGATCACCGGCAATTTTTTTTCTGCTGTGTCAGAAGCTTCTGATCCAAACGATCCGAAATCGGAACTTTCGTCTGTTTCTGCCGCCATAATTGAAACAGGAGCTCCCGGCTGCCCCACAAGAGCAGCCGTCAGCATCAGTGCCAGAAATTTTTTTCTCTGCATATCTTTTACTCCCTTTGCTGTCACTCACCGTTATATTCCGCACCGACATCCGCGCCAAGACCATTGCAGGTAAAGCACCACACAATGTCGTCTCCGTCCTCCAGTGTGTACTTGGAACATCCGTAATTCGGGAACCATCCGTTTACTTTATACATCCATCCGGACTGTGCTCCACAGTCAAATTCATACAGGTTGTTGATTCCCTGAATATAGTAACTGTCATACATAGGCGTCCAGGAATATTCCAGCTGGATTCCGGCGTACTCACAAACTCTCTGAAGTACTTCAAAAACGGTTTCTCCCTCTGTAAACTCTACGGTACTGGTATCCAGGATCACTCCGTTTGCCGGCACATAAGCTTCTTTTCCGGCTGTCAGATTGTCCATATTATTAAGGATGGTATCGCAGAGGATCGTGATGGTACACTGCTTGGTATCCTGAGAATCCCCGTCACCGGAACCATCATCAGAACTGCCGTCATCGGATACATCTCCATCACTGCCTGCGGTGTCTTCTCCGGAAGAATCCGTCTCATCCTGAGAAGCATCCGGTGTGTATTCCTGTGTTGTGTTCTCTCCGCTGCCTGCAGTGTCTGCGGTATTTCCGTCTGTTGTATCGGAATTCTGTTTCGCAGATCCATCTGCAGACTTTTTATCATCCGATTTTTCTGAAGTCTTCGGAATCTTGTTTGTAGAATTTAAACTCTTCTCAAGAGCTGCTTTCTTCTCTGCGGCTCTGTCATCCAGAACTTTCTGAAGTTCCTCCGGTGTAAAACATAAACTGTCTTTATCTGCGCATCCCAGCAGCTGCTGGATCATATATTCATTTAATGCTCCTGCTGAGATCTTACTTGTTTCTACTTTCCAGCTTCCGTCCTCACTTTTTGTCATCTGAGCACTTTCGCCGGCTGTTACGGTTGTGGTTTTTCCGTCCGCTCCGGCCAGTTCCACTTCATCCTTAAATACATACACAGCGCCGCTTCCGGACTGTGCGCTTACGGAAAAGACTCCTGTCTCAAAGGTAAGCGTATTTTCATCAAGAGCGATCTCTGCTTTTCCCACAGAATCCGTAAGATCCGCAAAAACCTCTCCCTGATCCGCAGTAAGTTTCAAATTGTTTTTTTCTACGGATTCCGCAGTAAGTTTCGTATTTGCGTTAAGTGAAAGTGTATTGTTTTCTCCGGCTGAAAGCTCCGCTGTGGTTCCGTTCTTCGTCTCAAGAATATCTCCGGCTCTCAATGCCACATTTTTTTCCAGGCCGTAGCCCACACCGTTTCTCTGAATATTGGCCACACCTTTTACGTTCTTTGTCATAAGAACGCTGTCCGATCCTTTATCAAACCATCCTTTCAGATTTCCCACTGCCATCACTCCGCATCCGGCAATGACCAGGATCAGTACTACCATGATCACATTAAACAGCGTCTTTTTCCTCTTACTTTCCATTCTTCCTCCTTTTCTCTGCACAAAAAAAGCAACAAAAAAGGTAACGGAAAATAATCCCTCTTTTCCAAGGGGATTCCGTTACCTGATAGATGTTCCTATGCGCAAACCAATGCTACCTTACATGAAAGAAAAACCGCCCGCCGACTGTACGGCATCGCACTTACATGTACAGGAATCACACCTGTTTGCACGTCTTTCTTTTCTATGAAATTTTATACTGAAATTATAGTTTATTTCCTCTTGTCTGTCAAACGAAAACCCGGAAAACAATTGTATCTGTCCTTTTTCTGTGATATAATAATCAGACACCCAAAAATATTAAATATAGACGTTTTCAAGTTCCGGTTTTTTCCTGCAGAAAACCGGATTAAAAGGGAATAAGGTGAGAATCCTCAACAGACGTGCTACTGTATTTGCTTAGTTTATCCGTGAACCATTGTAATTTATCGTATAAGAAGGGGATAAACGTGACTGCATAAGTCAGGAGATCTGCTTGGAAATACTGCCGGCTATTACACGTATGATAAATGGAGAATTCTTTTTTGACATCGTATCTGCCTGTGATGCGGTGTCTTTTTTTATGTTGAAGGAGACTTTTTTATGTCAGGTACTTATTACAGATCCAGTCGTGTCATTTCCAAAAACAACGCAAGAAACTATCTTTCCTCAAATGTAAAGATCCCTGCGCCAATTGAATATATCGCGTCGGAAGCTTTTCAGAAAAAGACCAAGATCTCCTCTGTCTGTTTTCCGGACACGCTTAAAAATATCGGCGCCAGAACCTTTCAGGGCTGCACTCTTCTGAAAGAAGTATTGCTTCCCACCCAGGTGGAAAATATGGGATCCAACGTATTTTCTCAATGTAATTCCCTGAAAAAAGTCATTCTTCCTCAGGCACTTTCTTCTATCCCGAGAGCCGCCTTTCAGGAGAACCGAAAGCTTGGATGTGTGATCTTTCCCCATGATTCACAGATTTCCCGGATCCGCTCCGAAGCTTTTTCACAGTGTACCTCCCTGGAATCCCTTCAGCTGTCTTCCGCACTTACCCTCATCGAAGACCGTGCTTTTTACCGCTGTAAAAATCTCCGTTCCGTGGATTTCCCGGAAGGTCTGAAACGTATCGGAAAAGAGGCTTTTTATTTTTGTGCCATAGAAGAACTTCATCTTCCCCAGTCCCTGGAATTTTTGGACGAAAGCGCATTTTTTAAGTGTATGAATCTTACTTATGTCTGTCTTCCCACAAATATCCATTATATCGGCAAATGGGTATTCCACGGATGTAACCGTATGAAATATCTGGAGATCCGACACGATCCCGATTTTATCGGGCCATGGATCATCAACCGTGCCTGTACCATCCGGTGTTATAAAGGTTCCAAAGTAGATGAGTATTGTAAGGAATTTGATTTTAAAGTTGAATATTTATGATCAAATGATCAAAAACGGCATTTTTTCACATTTCATTCTGTGAAAAAATGCCGCTTTTATTTTTCAGGGGATAACAGCTTTATTTAACTGTTACCTTGCATGTTACTTTTTTGCTTCCGCTCTTTACGGTGATCACTGCTGTTCCTGCTTTTTTTGCTGTGATCACACCTGTGCTGCTTACGGTTGCCACGTTCTTATTGGAAGAAGTGTAAGTAATCTTCTCACCGGATGTGAACGGTGTACGTACCGGTTTCAGGGTTGTCTTTGCTCCTTTTTTCAGAGTAAGGGCAGATTTTACACCTGTGATCTTTGTTGTTTTTACTGTAGATTTCTGAACAGTTACTGTGATATAAGCTTTCTTTTTGCTCTTTAAGGTTACGGAAACTTTTGCTGTACCAGCTGTTTTTCCGGCTTTAATCACACCTTTGCTGCTTACAGTTACGATCTTTTTGTTGGTAGTTCCCCATGCCTTTACAGCATCACCGTTGGCAAGTCCTGTTACTTTCACTCTGGATGTGGACTGATTTACTTTCAGAGTGATCTTTGTTGCGTTCAGTTTCAGGGTTGGAGTCAGTTTTTTGCCGTAAGGTCTGGTTGTCTTTGTTTTATAACCGCATTTGGAGCAGACTTTTGTCTGTACTGCCGGTTTGAATACGGTTGCTTTTGTTGTTGTTTTCCAGGTGTAAGTATGTCTTGTCTTCGGGATACTTACTGTCTTTGTTGCGCCGCAGACTGTACAGGTATATGTTTTCACACCTGCTGTTGTACAGGTAGCTGCTTTTGTTACTTTACCTTTGTCATAGGTATGTGCTGCATATCCGTTCTTTCTCTCATTGCTGGAGATGTTGCACCAGGAATTTTCGTTTTTGGAATTTGCACATTCATGCCAGTGGGCGTTTTTGTCAAATGTCCATGCTGTCTCCCAGACATGATTCTCTTCTTCCGGATAGTAGTCTGTGTAATGAAGAACGATCTGGTCATTGTTCTTTACTTCCTGCTCGGAAACTCCAAGATCCGGATAAGAGCCGTTTAATGTATACATCCATCCGCTGTATTTTCCGTTTGTAAACTCGCCAAGTGTAACATCACCTTTTGTGATGGACGCAATGTAGTTTCCGGATGGATTCTCGCATGTCATGTTGTTGGCAAGTAATGCTGCGTCAATGACATCTTTTGCCGTAGAGCCTTCTACAACGGTATACTCACTCTGCTCCAGCCAGGTCTCCAGATTTCCTGCATAGTAGGTATGATACTGATGATCTTTATCACTGTCGTGAACCTGGTCACCTAAGATCGTAAGGGAAACTTTGATCTTCGGCACTACCAGTTTGGTAAGCTTATCTGCATCTGCACCGAGAGGATCATCGGTACGGTTATGCTGTGCTTTCGTTGCACCGGAAATACTTGGCCTTCCGTTTTCTGAATTGTAATAAGTTACGCCTTCCACAGGTGTGGGATTTGCATAATTTGTATCAACGAAATCGATCGCTCCGATTCCTTTTACATCTTTACAGGTATACTCATTGTTCTCGATGATGTTGTATTTATCAATACCTTTGATGTAACCGATCACACCGCCGACACGTGTTCCGTTTGTTGCGCTTACCGTTCCCTCAAAGGAGTTGTTCTGAATATACTGGATACCGTTGTCCCAGCACTGTACCATACCGGTCTCAGAACCAAGGATACCACCTACATAGTCATTTCCTGTGATCGTTCCGTTGGAATAGCAGTCCTGAATCGTTACACCTGGTGTGTTCGGCGCAGAAGATTCACCCCACCGTGTTCCGCCGTATCCGCCGCCGGAAATACCACCTGCGTAATTTCCGCTTGCAGTTACGGTTCCGTAGAACTTACAGTTTTTCAGTGCATAGGTTCCCATAGACTGACCTTTGTTTCCGCTGATACCGCCTACGTATTTTGTTCCGTAGACATCTGCGTAACTTACGCAGTTCTCGATAGTTCCGTTGAAGTCACCACCAAAGGAACCGATATTGGACTGTGCTTTGTCATATCCGATCACAACACCTTTTTCTACAGTACTGTTGGTGATGGTGATCTGGTTCTGTCCGGATGCATATCCTCCGATAAATCCGGATTTCAAAGTCTGTGTTCCTGCTTTTAAAGTTACATTGTCGATCTTGATCGGGTTTCTGGAACTGTGATCAACCTCATAATTACAGACAACACCGTCAGACGCGATCTGCTCTCCATAGATATTCAGATTTTTCAGAGTAGAATCTGCTACATAACCAAGAAGACATTTCTCCCCTTTCGGTACTGTCAGCAGATGGTTGTCTCCGTCCAGATTTCCCTGGAATTTGGATGTTTTTATTCCGATCGGAGTCCATCCTTCCGGAAGTGTGATATCCTCTGTAAATTTCAGATACTGGTTTGCAAAAGTACCTTTTCCGTTGTTTACATAATCTGCAACTGCCTGAATGTCAGCTGTGGATGTAACCAGGTACGGATCTGCCTCTGTACCGGTTCCTGCCAGTGTCAGATCTCCGCTTTCCTCACCATCTGCAAATGCTGCTACAGCCTCTCCTGCGGAAAACGGATCTTCGCTCTCCTGTGTGGAAACAGCTGCTGCGTCTTCATCCTGTGAAAGATCTTCTGCGTCATCTGCTTCCAGATCAATGCTTTCTGCGTCATCCTCCTGCTGTTCCGGAACGTCCTCCTCTGTAGCTTCCTCTGTTACTTCTTCTGCGTCAACCACATTTGTGTCTGTGAAATCAGCGGCCCAGGCAGATGCCGGAGCAGTGCCGATCATAGCACTTGCAAGAAGAATACTGAGAATTTTTTTGCGTTTCATAACCTTTCCTCCTTTTGATTTTTCGGTGACAGCTTTCTTTTTTGCTGTTTTAATTGAAAGATCATGATGCCACGAGGGCAACAAAAAAGGTAACAGAAAAAGTCCCTTACGGGATTTCTGTTACCTGATAGACGTTCTTTATGCGCAAACTGACTTCTGTAGTCACTATCTTTTTAAAAAAAGCTCCGGCCCGCCGACTGTACGACAACGCATTTTCCTGTACAGGAATCTCACCTGTTCGCCTGAAAGCTTCCTTTCATTCAATTATTCACCTGACTTCATTATACAAATGAAGTCAGGTGTTGTCAAATCAAATGTTTTTTAGTTCTCTTTTACGATAACCTTATCCAGGTGCCAGATATCATCTACATACTCCTGAATGGTTCTGTCGGATGTGAACTTACCGCTGCATGCTGTGTTCAGAAGTGCCATCTTCGCCCAGCGTTTCTCATCTTTGTATGCTGCCTCAACACGTTTCTGTGCTTCTGCATAGGAACGGAAGTCGCCAAGGATGAAGTACTGGTCAGGTCTCGGCATGTTGCGTTTGTCGAGAAGTGAATTGTAGATGTCACGGAACATCTCTGTATCGCTGGAGAAGGTTCCGTTGATCAGCTGCATCAGTACCTGACGGATCTCCGGATCTGTGTTGTAGATGAAGTCCGGATCGTAACCGCCGTTGTTCTCATAGTTGATGATCTGGTCGGAGCTCATACCGAAGATAAATGCATTCTCCTCGCCAACCTCCTGTACGATCTCAACGTTAGCACCATCCATGGTTCCAAGTGTCGGAGCACCGTTCAGCATGAATTTCATGTTACCTGTACCGGAAGCCTCTTTACTTGCTGTGGAGATCTGCTCGGAAACATCTGCTGCCGCAAAAATGATCTCAGCGTTGGATACACGGTAGTTCTCGATGAATACAACCTTCAGCTTACCGTTGATAGAAGCATCATTGTTTACAACATCTGCCACACAGTTGATCAGCTTGATGATCTTCTTTGCACGTGCGTAAGCTGCGGAAGCTTTTGCACCAAAGATAAATGTTCTTGGATAGAAATCCATCTCCGGATGTGCCTTGATCTGGTTGTACAGATAGATCACATGCAGGATGTTAAGAAGCTGACGTTTGTACTCATGAAGTCTCTTAACCTGGATATCGAAGATAGAGTGCGGGTCAACCTCAACACCATTGTGCTCCAGGATATATTTTGCAAGACGCTCTTTGTTCTTGAACTTGATGGTCATGAACTCCTGAAGAGCCTTCTCATCGTCTGCGTAAACTTTAAGCTTGGAAAGCTGGGAAAGATCTGTGATCCAGTCCGGTCCGATCTTGTCTGTTACCCAGTCAGCCAGAAGCGGGTTTCCATGAGCAAGGAAACGTCTCTGTGTGATACCGTTTGTTTTGTTGTTGAACTTCTCAGGCATCATCTCATAGAAATCCTTCAGCTCCTGATTCTTGAGGATCTCGGTATGAAGGCGTGCAACACCGTTTACAGAGTAGCCTGCAACGATCGCAAGGTGAGCCATCTTAACCTGTCCGTCATAGATGATCGCCATCTTCTTAACTTTCTCGAAGTTTCCAGGATATTTCTGCTGGATCTCAAGAATGAAACGACGGTTGATCTCCTCGATGATCTGGTATACACGCGGAAGCAGTCTGGAGAACAGCTCGATCGGCCATTTCTCAAGTGCCTCGGACATGATGGTGTGGTTGGTGTAAGCACAGCATTTTGTTGTGATATCCCATGCCTGATCCCAGCCAAGACCTTCCTCATCGATAAGAATACGCATCAACTCTGCAACTGCAACTGTCGGATGAGTATCATTCATCTGGAATACAACCTTCTCATGAAGCTTGGTAATGTCGTCGTGTGTTTTTTTGTATTTGGCAATCGCTGCCTGAAGGCTGGCAGATACGAAGAAGTACTGCTGTTTCAGACGAAGCTCTTTACCTGCCATATGGTTATCATTCGGATAAAGCACCTCTACGATAGTACGTGCAAGGTTCTCCTGCTCTACTGCGTTGTGATAATCACCCTTGTCAAAAGAGTCAAGGTTGAAGTCTACGATCGGCTCTGCATCCCAAATACGAAGTGTGTTTACAACATCGTTGTTATAACCTGTGATCGGCATATCGTAAGGAACAGCCTTAACTGCCTGATATCCTTCATGGATGAATTTATTCTCGTTCTTCACCGGATCCCACTCAACGCGTACATATCCGCCGAAATGAACCTCTTTTGCATACTCCGGACGACGGAGCTCGAAAGGATAGCCGTTCTTCAGCCAGTTATCCGGTGCCTCTACCTGATAACCGTCACGGATCTCCTGCTTGAACATACCATAACGGTAACGGATTCCGCATCCGTATGCACAGTAGTTCAGAGTTGCAAGAGAATCCAGGAAGCATGCTGCCAGTCTTCCAAGTCCACCGTTTCCAAGAGCCGGATCCGGCTCCTGGTCTTCAATGCAGTTAATGTCAAGTCCAAGCTCCTCAAGAGCCTCCTTAACCTCGCCGTATGCACCAAGGTTGATCAGGTTGTTTCCAAGGGCACGGCCCATAAGGAACTCCATGGACATATAATATACGATCTTCGGGTCCTGTTTTTCATACGCCTTCTGGCTCTTGAGCCAGTTGTCAATGATCACGTCCTTCACAGTGTAGCTTACAGCCTGAAAGATCTGCTCCTGTGTAGCCTCTTCCAGTGTTTTTCGATAAAGGAATTTTACGTTTTCTTTTACACTTTTTTTGAATTCCTCTTTCTCAAACTGCTTGTCAATCATTAGTTTTCCTCCTGTACTTTGGATACTCCCAGTGTTACAGCCTCTTTGTTGATGTTCCACTCCTTGGTGTAACCCTCTGCTTCTCCCAGAATAATGTTTTCTGCCAGTACTTCACGTTTGATCTCATCCTGGTTTGCTTTCATGATATCCATGATCTTATCGTTATCTTTTGCATAGACAATGATCTTGTCCATGACTTCAAAACCAGCCTCTTTACGCATGGTCTGAACCTTGCTGATGATCTCGCGGACAAAGCCCTCCTGGATCAGTTCAGGTGTAAGGTTTGTATCAAGGACAACGGATGTCTCACCGTCTGTCTCTGTAACATAGCCCTCGGTCTGGGCTGTTTCGATCAATAAGTCTTCCTCTGCAAGCTCAACTTTGTTTCCGTCAATGTCAAGAACGAGAACACCATTTTCTCTCAGTTCTTTCATTGCTGCGGTTCCGTCGATCTCGGAGAGTGCGGTACGGATGCCGTTCAGAAGTTTACCATATTTCGGTCCTACTGTACGAAGCTGCGGTTTGAAGCTGTAGGAAATAAAGGATTCCACATCATCTGCAAATTTCACTTCTTTTACATTGAGCTCATCTGCGATGATATCTGTGTAGAATTTATCCATCTTCTTCTCAGCTTTTACATACATGGTTCCGATCGGCTGACGGTTCTTGATGTTTGCGGTATTTCTGCATGCACGTCCGAGAACAACGATCTCAAGAAGCTCTTCCATGTTTGCCTCAAGATCCTTGTCGATCCATGCCTCGTTTACCTTCGGGTAATCGCAGAGATGGATACTCTCCGGAGCGTTTGCATCAATGCTTCTTACAAGGTTCTGGTAGATATCCTCAGTCATGAACGGGATCATCGGAGCTGCAGCCTTGGCAACTGTTACCAGTGCTGTGTAAAGTGTCATGTAAGCATTGATCTTATCCTGCTCCATGCCCTTTGCCCAGAAACGCTCACGGCTTCTTCTTACATACCAGTTACTCATATCGTCAACAAATTCCTGAAGTGCTCTTGCAGCTTCCGGAATCTTGTAGGAACCAAGATCCTCATCGACAGTCTTCACCATGGTATTCAGCTTGCTGAGCAGCCATTTATCCATAACCGGAAGCTTATCGTAATCTAAAGTATATTTAGTTGCGTCAAAATTGTCAATGTTCGCATACAGTACGAAGAATGCGTAGGTGTTCCACAGAGTGCTCATGAACTTTCTCTGTCCCTCTACAACTGCCTTGCCGTGGAAACGGTTCGGAAGCCACGGAGCACTGTTGATGTAGAAGTACCAGCGGATGGCATCTGCACCATATTTGTTCAGTGCGTCAAACGGATCAACGGCATTTCCCTTGGACTTACTCATCTTCTGTCCATTCTCATCCTGTACATGTCCCAGAACGATTACGTTCTTATATGGAGCCTTGTTGAAAAGCAGTGTGGACTCAGCAAGAAGGGAGTAGAACCATCCTCTTGTCTGGTCAACAGCCTCAGAAATAAAGTCTGCCGGGAACTGCTGCTCAAACAGGTCTTTGTTCTCAAATGGATAATGATGCTGTGCAAAAGGCATTGCTCCGGAATCAAACCAGCAGTCAATTACCTCCGGTACACGGTGCATGGTCTTGCCGCAGTCCGGGCACTTCATGGTGATATCATCAATGTATGGGCGGTGAAGCTCGATAGTCTTCGCACGCTCGTCACCACTCTTCTCATAGAGATCCTGGCGGCTTCCTACGGATTCCATATGTCCGCACTCACACTGCCAGATATTCAGTGGTGTTCCCCAGTAACGGTTTCTGGAAATACCCCAGTCCTGAACGTTCTCAAGCCAGTCACCGAAACGTCCCTTACCGATGCTCTCCGGAATCCAGTTGATGGTGTTGTTGTTGCGGATCAGATCATCTTTCACTGCTGTCATCTTGATGAACCAGGACTCACGTGCATAGTAGATCAGCGGTGTGTCACATCTCCAGCAGTGCGGATAATCATGCTCGAATTTCGGTGCGTCAAAAAGTTTGCCCTCTTTGTCAAGATCTGTGAGGACCATCGGGTCCGCTTTCTTAACAAATACACCGGCGTATGGTGTTTCTTTGGTCATGTTACCCTGTCCGTCTACGAACTGTACAAACGGAAGATCATAATCACGGCCAACACGGCTGTCATCCTCACCAAATGCAGGTGCGATATGAACGATACCAGTACCATCGCTCATGGTAACGTAGCTGTCGCAGGTTACGAAGTGAGCTTTTTTGTGCTGTTTTGCTGCTGCCTCTCCTGCACATGCAAAAAGCGGCTCGTATTCTTTACGCTCAAGGTCTGTTCCTTTGTATTTCTCAAGAATCTCATATGCAGGCTCGTCATCCTTTGCAAGCTTGCCGAGAACTTTGTCCAGAAGCGCCTCTGCCATGTAGTATGTGTAGCCGTCTGCAGCTTTTACCTTGCAGTAGATCTCATCCGGGTTTACACAAAGTGCAACGTTGGATGGAAGTGTCCACGGTGTTGTTGTCCATGCCAGGAAGTATGCATCCTCACCGACAACCTTGAAACGAACGATTGCGGAACGCTCTTTAACAGTTTTGTATCCCTGGGAAACTTCCTGTGCGGAAAGCGGAGTTCCACAACGCGGGCAGTAAGGAACGATCTTGAAACCTTTGTAAAGAAGGCCTTTGTCCCAGATTTCTTTCAGTGCCCACCACTCGGACTCGATGAAGTTGTTGTCGTATGTTACATACGGATGCTCCATGTCAGCCCAGAAACCAACGGTAGAGGAGAAATCCTCCCACATTCCTTTGTATTTCCATACGCTCTCTTTACACTGCTGGATAAATGGCTCAATTCCGTACTCCTCGATCTGCTCTTTTCCGTCAAGACCAAGCTTCTTCTCAACCTCAAGCTCAACCGGAAGTCCGTGAGTATCCCATCCTGCTTTTCGCGGAACCATGTATCCCTTCATTGTACGGTATCTCGGGATCATATCCTTGATAACTCGTGTCAGAACGTGTCCGATGTGTGGCTTACCATTAGCGGTAGGCGGTCCGTCATAGAATGTGTATGTCTCGCCCTCTTTACGGCTGTCCATACTCTTTTCAAAAATCTTATTGTCTTTCCAGAATTTCTCAACTTCTTTTTCGCGGTCAACAAAATTCAGATTCGTGTCAACTTTACGATACACAATTTTTACCTCCTGTGTCTGATTACTGGATGCTGTCTCATTTATAAGATGCAGCGGTTTATTTCTTCACAGATACTTGTTCGTGCCAGTGTTTCTTTCGGGCACTTATAAAAAAAGACCCCATCCTGTAAAAGGACGAAGTCTGATTCGCTGTACCACCTGTTACATTATACGGGCCTGTTGTCCGGTTCCCTGCGCCCTCTTATTCTTAAGCTGCCAGGCTCCTGTGCCATGTCTTCCCATGGCGGACATTATCGTATCTGCCGATATATGTTCCCTGTAACGGAGGAAATCCGTCAGCTCTTACTTAAATGCAGTTCCGCATACATACGCTGAAAAACTGCTCCTGGCTGTTGCCGGCAAACTTCAGAGCTGAAGCTCAGGAGTGATATTCTGCCATACTTATTCACCACGGGCTCACACCATCCCCGTTCGCTGAAAGCATCTGCTGTAAGGCTTTCCGTATAACATACTGTCTCCGTCATTGCTTTTTCTATATACGGTGTATATTATAGGTTGAGAAAAATCCATATGTCAAGTGTTTTTGGCGGATTTCGGTGGTTTTCCTCTTATTATATGTATGTTCACTCTCTCTTAATGGAAATTTCACAGACTGCAAGTGGTTTTTCCAAAAAGAAAGTGGTATACTACTACAGAATCTCGTTTATTATTTGAAAGGTATTTTATGATGAACATTATGAAAAAACGATCCATGCGCCGGATCTTTGCAGGTATTCTCTGTATGGGAGTTCTGTTTACAGGCGCTGTGCCCTGCAGTGCTTCCGCACCCCTGGGCTATGATGAATACGGCGATCCTATTGTCACCGCAACCCCGGTTCCGGATAGTCAGGCCGGCCAGAGTACGCAGGCTGCTGTCACACACTCCGCTTATTATGCCCAGGCTGCCGATACAGATTCCATTGACGGCTGGCCCACAGGCCCCAGCATAGAAGCCCAGGCTGCCGTTCTTATGGATGTAAACACGGAAGCCGTTCTTTATTCCAAGAATGGGGATACGCAGCTTTACCCGGCCAGTATCACAAAGATCATGACCTCTCTTCTGGCCTGTGAAAACATCAGCAAAAAGTCCAGCATCGTTGTTTCCGAAAGCGCGGCTGCCAGCGTATCTGCCGGAGATTCCAGCATCTATGCTGCCGCCGGAGAAAAATTCACCAGAGACCAGGCACTGATGGCAGTGATGCTTCAGTCTGCCAACGAAATGTCCGTAGCTGTTGCCGAGAAAGTTTCCGGCTCCGTAAAAAAATTCACAGAGCTTATGAACTGGCGTGCGAAGCTTTTCGGCTGCAAAAATACGCATTTTAATAATCCCAACGGTCTCCCTGATGAAAACCATTACACCACTGCTTCCGACATGGCAAAAATCGCGAAATCTGCCTGGATGAACCCGCTTTACCGCAAGTTCTGCACCAGACGTTACTATGAGATTCCTCCTACAAACAAATTTGCGGAAGCAAGGCAGCTTCTGAACCACCACAAGATGATCAAAAACGGGGAATATTATTACGAAGGTGTTCTTGGTGGAAAAACAGGTTACACAGATGCATCCGGAAATACACTCGTCACCTATTGCAGGCGTGGAAATACAACACTTGTAGCAGTGATCCTGAATTCTACTTCTGCCGCAAACGCCTATGGTGACACTGCTTCCCTGTTTGATTATGGTTTTGGAAATTTTGAAAAAACAGATATGAAAGTGTCCATGGAACCAGTCCCGTTTAAGGTACTTCCATGTGATAAATATATTCTTAAGAACAACGGAAATACTTATCCGTTTTATTATAAGACAAAGGTTTATGTGACTTTACCAAAAGGAATTGACAAATCACAGCTTACCAAACGCCAGGCCGTTCTCCAGAATGCTGCCGGCCCGCTGCGTCTGAAAAGCAAATATTATTACAAAAAACAAATGGTTGGCTGGGGAATGCAATACGAACGGAATGTCGTATCAGATCTTCTTGTCCAGGCTTCTTGAGATTTTTCTGCGGCGGAGAGATTCGTGCTTTTCACGGATTTCATCCGCTGCTTCTGTATCTTCTGCTTTCAGGGTTTTTACCCCGAAATATTTTCCCTCATCGGTTTTTCGGATTCTGATCTTCCCTGCAACGGGTCCATGCTCGTGGCAGAGGGCAAGGCTGTAATATACCTTGGAATTGTTGGTACTGAACCAGCGGATCTTCCGCTTGGCAGGGCATCTGCAGATAGGACACACCGTGCTCACCATAGTGCGGTCCTTCATCAGGCGTTCTTTTGATACAAATTCCCTGGATACAAACTTATCATGATCTGTATAGGAAATATAAATTTCCTTCTCTTTTGATTTTGGATTCTGGTATACATCCAGGGATGGATGACGGATCATGCAGGCTTCATCAATCTCCAGAAGGATTCTTGCCGTATAGCTGGCATCAGCCAGTGCCCGGTGAAAATCCCGGTTCTTCGGCAGTTTCAGATAATCGATGGCATATTCCAGGGAACGTCTGGCAATTCCATCTTCAAATTTCACACTGAAAAGCTTCTGCACATCGTAATAATGTACCGGGCCCGGGATCAGCTTCAGAAGATTATAATATTTCATATTACGCTGAAGCTCCATTACATCCTGATTCCCCCAGGTAAAAAAACGGTACTCCTCTCCACACCAGTCCAGAAATCTGCGGATCGCTCGTGGAAAGGGAATTCCTTTTTCAAGCTCATGATAATCCACATGGATCACTTCATGAATGCTGTCGTGGATCCAATGGTACACTTTGGGCTTGATCAGGCACTGGAAGGTGTCGATGATCTCTCTTTTTTCATTTAATTTTACTGCCCCGATCTCAATGATCTCAAAAGGGAGTCGACTGTCCGGATGTTTTCTTCCATCCGGATTCTGGTTCCATTCCAGGTCAAATACAATATAGTTCATGGGTTTTCTGTCCTCTTATCTGACAGTTTCAAACCGGTATCCCGTTTCCCGGTCACAGACTACTTCACGCTTTCTGTCCGGTTACTGAATAAATTGCTTCAAACAATTCCTGCTGAAAGCTTTCGGTATCTGCGTCTGTCAGGATCATATCTTTTATTTTTTCTTCATCGTGCAGCCACCAGCGGAAATCACACAGCATGGCACCTCGTCCGGCTCCGTCAGAACAGTCCACATCCAGGATCGCTTTTTCCATCTTAAAGAATTCCGGATGAAGCAGATACATGAAAGGTACTGCGTCATGGATACTTGCCACGCAACGGTATTTGGATGAATTTTCAAGAACATATCCTGCCATATCGCCGCAGGCTCTGGCAACCGGATTACCGGACTGACATAGCTTCATGATCTGGTTTCTGGTAAGATTACATTTCATCGTGGCATCCAGTCCACACATAACAAGGGGAATCCCTGCCTCAAACACGATCTTGGCAGCCTCCGGATCCGCATAAATATTAAATTCCGCTGCCGGAGTAACGTTTCCGCCTTTCACAGCACCGCCCATAAATACGATCCTTCGGATCTTATCTTTTACTTCCGGAAAAACTCTCAGAAGCAGCGCAAGATTGGTCATAGGTGCTGTCTCGATAAAAGTCACCTGCTGTCCTTCCGGAAGATCATCCAGTATCTCTCTGATAAAAAATACTGCATTGTCTGATGCAGCCTTCGTTCCTGTTTCCGGAAGTACGCAATGTCCCAGTCCTGTTTCCCCGTGGAATTCTTCTGCATGAATCACTTCTTTTACGAGGGGACGTTCCTGTCCTCTTGCCACCGGTACTTTCAGTCCGTAAAAATCTACCAGTTCCAATGCATTCTTCGTTACTTTATCGATGGTCTGATTTCCGGCAAACGTTGTTACTGCAAGAAGTTCTATCTCATCCTGATGCGCTGCTGCATACGCCAGTGCAATACCATCATCGATCCCCGGATCGCAGTCCATGATAACCTTTATTTTCTCTCCCATATCTTCACCCTTGTAAAAACCTTCCCGAAATTTATATATACTGTCCTGAAAAACTCTGCTGTAATAATTTTTATTTCCGCTGTTTACCTGTCCTCAAGTATAACAGAGTCGAAAAAAAGTGTAAAGATATGAAAAAAACCCTCTGCCGGGGCATGGCAGAGGGGTGAAAAAAAGGGGGTTACATTTATTTAAACAAATGCAATGTGCAATTTGGAGTTTTGAAACGTATCCAATGTCTGTTTGGGTTGTTCCGGACATTGTTATTACTTAATCAATGGCAATGAATTTCTTCTCTTCTACTTCTTTCTTGGTCTCTTCTTTCGGGAATGTCAGATGAAGGATTCCGTTGTCGTATTTCGCATGGATGTCTTCATGCTTGATACTCTTACCAATATAGAAGCTTCTGTTGCAGGTTCCAGTGTAACGTTCTCTTCGAACATATTTACCTTTACCGTCCTTCTCATCCTTTTTCTCTTCTCTGGTTGCCTGGATGTTCAGATAACCATCCTTCAGCTGGATCTTCACATCTTCTTTCTTAAATCCCGGAAGATCGATATCCAGTTCATAATTTCCGTCAACATCACGGATATCTGTCTTCATCATATCTTTCACCTGAGGATAAGCATTGGCAGCTGCCTGACGGCCTGCAGGATATCCCATAAAATCATCAAATAAATCTTCTCCGAAAATACTTGGCATTAACATAACTCATTCCTCCTGATCTATATTCGCTGCATATTATGCAGGCGTTTTTAATTTACTGTTTCTGAAAACTCTGTAAGAACTTTCTCCGGAAGATTTCTTTTTCTCTCTTCCTTTGTTCTGTATGTACTATAACACGCATTATTAGCACTGTCAAGAGGTGAGTGCTAATTATTTTGTGAAGAATTTGTGAAGCCTTGATTTTATGCAATGTCATTAACTTAAAGCAGACGATATTTATTCTAAAAAAATTAGATGTCTTCTGCTTTTTTTTATATGCTTATATTGTAAAAAAAAACCATGAACCTGCCGCAGAAAAGGATGTGATGCTGATGAAACATTCTCAAAAACGTACATTCATGGACATAGAAAAAATGAGTTCTAATGAATTTAAGGCATTTTGTCGGCAGACGGCTCAGACATTAATATTCCTACCACTGCTGAAACGCTGGAACTGTATGGTTCTGCAAGCCGAAAAAATACAAAACCCCAGGCTCAAATAGGATTAGGCTGTATCTATGATGTAATGAATCGCATGATACTAGAAAGTGATTGTAACAAAGTAAAATTTGATGAGATGCGCCTGGCATAAAAGCAATTAGAGCGAATACCGGAAACAATAGGAAATATTCCATTTATCATTATCATGGACCGAGGATATCCTTCTACACCTGCGTTTATACATATGATGGATAAAGGTATTAAATTTATCGTACGTTTAAAAAGCAGTGATTATAAAAAAGAATAAAGCAGTCTGTCGGAAAATGATCAATTGGGTCAATCGGATATTCGCAATCCGCTTTCGCTACTTGCTCATAACCGAATAACTGTTCCGCAGTTTATCAGGAGGGGCTTGTACCCCTCCTGATACAAGTAAGTTGAATAATCCGGGGTGAAATCCATCACCTGTCCGGCGTATGGAAATCAATGTTCC